>NZ_QYUN01000004.1 GCF_003590875.1 Noviherbaspirillum cavernae | reverse complement strand
TGCCGACATCCAAGGAACGCGGCTACTCCGCGGGCCGCTTCTCGTTCAACGTCAAGGGCGGCCGCTGCGAAGCCTGTCAGGGCGACGGCGTGATCAAGGTCGAGATGCATTTCCTGCCGGACGTGTACGTGCCGTGCGACGTATGCCACGGCAAGCGTTACAACCGCGAAACGCTGGAGATTCAATACAAGGGCAAGGACATCAACGAAGTGCTCGGCATGACGGTCGAGGAAGCACATGAATTCTTCAAGCCGGTGCCGGTCATCGCGCGCAAGCTGCAGACGCTGCTCGACGTCGGCCTCGGCTACATCCGCCTCGGCCAGAGCGCGACCACGCTGTCGGGTGGCGAGGCGCAACGCGTCAAGCTGTCGCTGGAACTGTCCAAGCGCGACACCGGTCGTACGCTGTACATTCTGGACGAGCCGACCACCGGCCTGCACTTCCACGATATCGACCTGCTGCTGAAGGTGATCCATCGCCTGCGCGACCAGGGCAACACGGTGGTCATCATCGAGCACAATCTCGACGTCATCAAGACCGCCGACTGGATCGTCGATCTCGGGCCGGAAGGCGGTGCGGGCGGTGGCCAGATCATTGCAGCCGGGACACCGGAAACGGTGGCGAAGAATCCGGCCAGCTTCACCGGAAAATATCTGGCACCGATGTTGAAGAAGAAGTGACGGTTTCTGTCATTTGACGAGTGACGGCGCGTATTTGAGCGAGGCGACATGGCAAAGCATCTGCATATCACCGGCATCGTGCAAGGCGTCGGCTATCGTGCCTCGCTCGACCTGCAGGCACGCACGCGGCCTGTATGGCTGGGTCCGCAACCGGCGCGACGGCTCGGTCGAAGCCATGATTCGGGCGAGGTCGACGCAGTGCAGAAGTTTATCGAATGGGCACGGCGCGGCCCGCCTGCAGCGCGGGTCAGCGGCGTGACTGTCCACGAGGTTGAGGATGCGCTCGTCGCGGACGGGCAGTTCGAAGTGTTGCCCACAAAATAGCTTCAACGGTCCCTACGCGCGCAATCCCATCCACAAACCGGCCGGCACGAATGCCAGTGCCGCCAGATTCCCCAGCAACACGATGGACGCCACCTTGTCCGGCTCCTGCTTGTACTGTTCCGCAATCATGAAGCAGAACACCGCCGGCGGCAGCGCGGCGAACAGATACATCTGACCGCGCTGCATGGCGTCATTGTCAGCACGCCGTCCAGCAGCCAGGCCACGGCCAGCCCGCCCAGCGGACAGACGATGGCGCCGATCAGGCCGATGTGCCAGCTTTTGAAACTGACATCGAGCATGCGCACGCCCAGCGAGAACAGCATGACGGGAATGCATGCCTCGCCCAGCAGTTTCATCGCCTGCATCAACGGCCCCGGCAGCGATGTGCAAGATGGCAAATACCATGCCGAGCATCATCGACACCATCATCGGGCTGGTAAACAGCTTGAGCAAAGAGGTGCGCTGGCTGCGGCCGCTTTCGATGATCTTGATGCCGACCGAAAAATAAATCAGATTGCATGCCATGAACAGCGCGACTGCAGCCGACAGACCAGCCGTGCCGAATGCGAGCGCCGCGAGCGGCAAACCCATGTTGCCGCAGTTGTTGTACATCATCGGCGGCACGAAGCTGCGCACGTCGTAGCCCAGCACGCGTGCGACCGGCCACGCGATCAGTCCGGAACCGAGAGAGATCAGCACGCCCGCCAGGATCAGCGTGCCGTTATGCGCGATGTCGAAGTCCTTCGCCGCCAATGCGGTGAAGACCAGCAATGGGCACAGCACATCCATGCTGACGCGATTGACCGAGATCATGTCGGTTCTGACGGCATCGCCGCGCGCACGCGCGTAGGCATAGCCGATGCCGATGATGATGAAGACAGGCAGGATGATGCCGAGGATGCGTTCAAACACGGGAAACTCTTTCGACGAAAGACGTGGGACCAGCCGGCAATTCTAGCCAGTAATTCCCGATCGTGTTTGCCGTGCGGAATCGCAGGTTCCGGCGCCTGTTTCGCCGGCTATTTGAGCAGCCGCTCCTCGGCGCGCGCCACGCCTTCGGTCGTGCCGCGCAGCACGACGATGTCGCCGGCTTGCAGTACGGTTGCCGGTGTGACTTCGATGCGGACCTTGCCGCGCCGGATGATGGTCACCTCTGCCCCGGCTTCCGGCAGCTTGAGTGCGGCCAGTACCTTGCCGATGGCCTTCGCACCTTCGGGCAGGGTGACGGAATGCAGCCGCACATTCAAGTGCTCGGCATCATCGGGTGCATCGCTGGCGCCGTGGAAGTATCCGCGCAAGGAAGCGTAGCGTTCATCGCGCGCCGCCTGCACGCGATGCACCACGCGACGCAGCGGGACCCCGAGCATCACGAGGGCATGCGACGCCAGCATCATGCTGCCCTCGATCGCCTCGGGCACCACTTCGGTCGCGCCCGCCGCGCGCAGCTTGTCGAGATCGGTGTCGTCATGGCTGCGCACGATGACCGGCAATGCGGGCGCAAGCTCATGCGCGAAATGCAGCACCTTGAGCGCCGACGGCGTGCTGGCATAGGTCACGACCAATGCCGCAGCGCGGTGAATGCCGGCGGCCACCAGGCTTTCGCGCCGGGTCGCATCGCCGTACGACACGTGTGCGCCCGCTCCTTGCGCTTCCCGCACGCGATCGGGGTCGAGATCGAGCGCGTGATAGGGAATGTTTTCTTCCTCCAGCAATTTCGCCAAACTCTGCCCGGTGCGGCCGAAGCCGGCGATCAGCACATGCTTCTGCGTGGTCATGGTGCGCGTGGCGATCTGCGTCAGCTGCAGCGACTGCAGCATCCACTCATTGGCCGACAGCTTCATCACGATCGCGTCGGACTTGGCAATGATGAAAGGCGCGGCCAGCATCGACAGCACCATCGATGCGAGGATCAGTTGAATGACGAGCGGGTCCATCAACTGCAGACCGCCCGCCTGGTTCAGCAGCACGAAACCGAACTCGCCGGCCTGCGCCAGCCCCAGCCCGGTGCGCAGCGCGACGCCGGGCGTTGCGCCGAACAGCCGCGCCAGCAGCGCGATCAGGCCGAACTTCAGCAGCACGGGCACGGTCAGCAACAGCAGCACCAGCCACCAGTTCTCCAGCACCAGCCGCACATTGAGCAGCATGCCGACCGTGACGAAGAACAGGCCCAGCAGCACGTCGCGGAAGGGCTTGATGTCCTCTTCCACCTGGTGCTTGTACTCGGTTTCCGAAATCAGCATGCCGGCCACGAATGCGCCGAGCGCGAGCGACAGGCCGGCGCGCTCGGTGATCCATGCCGCGCCCAGCGTGATCAGCAGCAGATTGAGCATGAACAGCTCCTGCGAACGCCGCTTGACCACGATGTGGAACCAGTTGCGCATCAGTTTCTGGCCGATGACCAGCAGCAGAAGCAGCACGATGGCCGCCTTGAATCCCGCCCATGCGAGGGTGGCAGGCAGGTTGCTGGAATCCTTCGCCAATGCAGGCACGAGAATCAGCAGCGGCACCACCGCGAGGTCCTGGAACAGCAGGATGCCGATGATCTGCCGGCCGTGCGGCGTTTCGAGCTCCAGTCTTTCAGTCAGCATCTTCGACACGATCGCGGTGGACGACATCGCGAGCGCACCGCCGAGCGCGAACGCGGCGCGCCAGCTGATGTCAACCATCTGCGGCAGCAAGGCGGCGGTCAGCCAGCCGAACACCATGGCCGCACCAATCGTGCACAGCACCTGCGCCATGCCGAGCCCGAACACGGTGCGCCGCATCGCCACCAGCTTCGGCAGCGAAAACTCCAGCCCGATCGAGAACATCAGGAACACCACGCCGAATTCGGCCAGCGCATGCGTGGTCTGGTTGTCGCTGGCCATGCCGAAACCATGCGGTCCGATCAGGATGCCGACCGCCAGATAGCCGAGCATCGGCGGCAGATGCAGCATGCGGAAGATGACCACGCCGAGCACCGCGGCGCCGAGCAAAAGCAGGGTAAGTTCGAGGGCGGAATGCATTCGTTATTAAAATTTCAAGATCGGCGTATTCGGCATATTGATTGCGGTTTGAGCCACATCAAGGCGCAATTTTTTGTTCTGACTGGCAGATTTTTTGCTTGGCCAATTCGTTTATACTTCGGGCATGAGTGTACCCCATGCAAAAATCTTGCCGAAGGCATATGACGCACATGGTGCGAAGCGCGCACTTGAGCTTGCGCGCGAGACGCTGCAAATCGAAACCGACGCGCTGACCGCGCTGAAGAACCGCATCTCCGACGATCCCGACGACGCTTTCGCGCAGGCAGTCGGCCTGCTGCTCAACTGCGGCGGCCGCGTGGTCGTTTCCGGCATCGGCAAATCCGGACACATCGCGCGCAAGATCGCCGCGACGCTGGCCTCCACCGGCACGCCGGCGCTGTTCGTGCATCCGGCGGAAGCCGCGCACGGCGACCTCGGCATGGTGACCGAGGACGATGCATTTGTCGCAATCTCCTATTCCGGCGAATCGACCGAACTGCTGGCCATCGTGCCCATCATCAAGCGCATGGGCGCAAAGCTGATCGCGATGACCGGCAATGATGAATCCAGCCTCGCCAAGCTTGCCAACGTGCATCTGAGCATCCATGTGGACAAGGAAGCATGCCCGCTGAATCTTGCGCCGACCGCCAGCACCACCGCGACGCTGGCGCTGGGCGATGCGCTGGCCGTGGCGCTGCTTGATGCGCGCGGCTTCCAGGAAGAGGACTTTGCCCGTTCGCACCCGGGCGGCGCGCTCGGCCGCCGTCTGCTGACGCATGTGCGTGATGTGATGCGCAGCGGCGACGCGATACCTGCAGTGACGGCCGACGTGCCGCTGTCGGAGGCGCTGTTCGAGATCACCCGCAAGGGCATGGCGATGACCGCCGTCGTCGACGACGCATATCGCGCGATCGGCATTTTCACCGACGGCGATTTGCGCCGGTTATCGAGAAGCAGGTCTCGACCAAATGAAAATCGCCTCGGTGAAAATGCCGATCGCGCGATATGCGTCGTCGACGACGGCGGTCATCGCCATGCCCTTGCGGGTGATCTCGAACAGCGCCTCCGACAGCGGCACGTCGGCCGTCACTGCAGGTATCGCGTCGCCGCTGCGCATCACATCACGCACATGCGTCAGCAGACGGCGGCCGAGCGCGCCGCCCGGGTGCGAACGGGCAAAGTCCTCTTCCTGGAAGCCGCGCGCATCAAGCAGCGCCACGGCCAGCGCATCGCCCAGCGCCAGCGTCGCGGTGGTGCTGGCGGTCGGCGCAAGATTCAGCGGGCATGCTTCCTTGTCCACATGGATGCTCAGATGCACGTTGGCAAGCTTGGCGAGGCTGGATTCATCATTGCCGGTCATCGCGATCAGCTTTGCGCCCATGCGCTTGATGATGGGCACGATGGCCAGCAGTTCGGTCGATTCGCCGGAATAGGAGATTGCGACAAATGCATCGTCCTCGGTCACCATGCCGAGGTCGCCGTGCGCGGCTTCCGCCGGATGCACGAACAGCGCCGGCGTGCCGGTGGAGGCCAGCGTCGCGGCGATCTTGCGCGCGATGTGTCCGGATTTGCCGATGCCGGAAACGACCACGCGGCCGCCGCAGTTGAGCAGCAGGCCGACTGCCTGCGCGAAAGCGTCGTCGGGATCGTCGGAGATGCGGTTCTTCAGCGCGGTCAGCGCGTCGGTTTCGATTTGCAGCGTCTCGCGCGCAAGCTCAAGTGCGCGCTTCGCACCATGTGCGTCATATGCCTTCGGCAAGATTTTTGCATGGGGTACACTCATGCCCGAAGTATAAACGAATTGGCCAAGCAAAAAATCTGCCAGTCAGAACAAAAAATTGCGCCTTGATGTGGCTCAAACCGCAATCAATATGCCGAATACGCCGATCTTGAAATTTTAATAACGAATGCATTCCGCCCTCGAACTTACCCTGCTTTTGCTCGGCGCCGCGGTGCTCGGCGTGGTCATCTTCCGCATGCTGCATCTGCCGCCGATGCTCGGCTATCTGGCGGTCGGCATCCTGATCGGACCGCATGGTTTCGGCATGGCCAGCGACAACCAGACCACGCATGCGCTGGCCGAATTCGGCGTGGTGTTCCTGATGTTCTCGATCGGGCTGGAGTTTTCGCTGCCGAAGCTGGTGGCGATGCGGCGCACCGTGTTCGGGCTCGGCATGGCGCAGGTGCTGTGCACGATTGGTGCGGCCATGGTGTTCGGCTGGCTGACCGCCGCCTTGCTGCCGCAGATGGTTGACATCAGCTGGCGCGCCGCGTTCGCGCTCGGCGGTGCGCTCGCGATGTCGTCCACCGCGATCGTGTCGAAGATGCTGACTGAAAGACTGGAGCTCGAAACGCCGCACGGCCGGCAGATCATCGGCATCCTGCTGTTCCAGGACCTCGCGGTGGTGCCGCTGCTGATTCTCGTGCCTGCATTGGCGAAGGATTCCAGCAACCTGCCTGCCACCCTCGCATGGGCGGGATTCAAGGCGGCCATCGTGCTGCTTCTGCTGCTGGTCATCGGCCAGAAACTGATGCGCAACTGGTTCCACATCGTGGTCAAGCGGCGTTCGCAGGAGCTGTTCATGCTCAATCTGCTGCTGATCACGCTGGGCGCGGCATGGATCACGAGCGCGCCGGCCTGTCGCTCGC
>NZ_QYUN01000001.1 GCF_003590875.1 Noviherbaspirillum cavernae | reverse complement strand
GCAAACCTATCTGCACGATTGCAGCGCCCTGCTCGCAATTGCCGAGCCGATGCAGGTGTCTGGGCGTATCACGCGCGTGACCGGACTCGTCATGGAGGCCGTCGGCCTGAAGCTTGCGGTCGGCAGCGGCTGCACCATCCCGCTGTCAAATGGCGCAAAGATCGAAGCGGAAGTCGTCGGATTCAACGACGACAGGCTCTTTTTGATGCCCCAAGGCGATGTCGAGGGCGTCCTGCCCGGCACGCGGGTGTTCCCGATGGAAATTGCGCAAACCCTGCCCCGCCCGGGCGCGGTCAGTCATCCGCGCCGCCGCCCGAGCGACCGCGCCCGCCACTTGCCGGTCGGCGACGAACTGCTGGGACGCGTGCTCGATGCCGCCGGGCGTCCGCTCGACAATCTCGGCCCGCTGCATGTAGCGCATTCCGCTCCGCTGAACGTGCGCGCAGCCAACCCGTTGTCGCGCGCGCCGATCGTGGACATCCTCGACGTCGGGGTGCGCGCCATCAACAGCATGCTGACGGTCGGGCGCGGCCAGCGCATGGGCTTGTTCGCCGGCTCCGGCGTCGGCAAGAGCGTGCTGCTCGGCATGATGGCGCGCTACACCAGCGCCGACGTCATCGTGGTCGGGCTGATCGGCGAACGGGGCCGCGAAGTCAAGGAATTCATCGAACAGATTCTCGGCCCCGAAGGACTGGCCCGCTCGGTCGTGGTCGCAGCTCCCGCCGACACCTCGCCGCTGATGCGCCTGCAGGGCACGGCGTACGCCACCGCGATCGCCGAGCACTTCCGCGACGAGGGCAAGAACGTGCTGTGATCATGGATTCGCTGACACGCTACGCGATGGCGCAACGCGAAATCGCCTTGGCGATCGGCGAGCCGCCGGCGACCAAGGGCTACCCGCCTTCGGTCTTCGCCAAGCTGCCTGCATTGGTCGAGCGCGCCGGCAACGGCAAGGAAGGCGGTGGTTCGATCACCGCGTTTTACACCGTGCTGACCGAAGGCGACGACCAGCAGGATCCGATCGCGGATGCCGCGCGCGCGATTCTCGACGGCCATATCGTGCTGAACCGCCAACTGGCGGAAGCGGGACATTACCCCGCAATCGACATCGAGCAATCGATCAGCCGCGCCATGCACAGCATCACCACAGCGGAACACCAGAAACTGTCGCGTCACCTGAAGAGCTCACTGCCAGCTATCAGCGCAGCCGCGACCTGATCAGCGTCGGCGCGTACAGCGCCGGATCCGATCCGGTATTGGACGAAGCAATTGCCAATACACAAAGATCGAGTCGTTCCTGCAACAAGATATCTCCGAACAAGCGGGTTTGACCGAGAGCTTGGGGCAACTTTCCTCGCTATTCGAGTGATTGACCTGGCGAGCGCGACACTAGAATCGTCACCATGGCCACCTCCTCTGCCCTCGATACGCTGATTGAATTGGCGACGCAAGCGACCGACGAAGCCGCAAAGCGGCTCGGGCGGGCAGTCCGCGCCACCGAAGATGCGGAGCAGAAGCTGGCGATGCTCATGCAGTATCGTGAAGACTACGTATTGCGCTTTCAGGTCAAGCTGTCGGCGGGTGTCAGCGCCTCCGGCTATCGCAACTTTCAACAGTTCCTGGACAAGCTCGATGAAGCATCAAGGGGCAGCAGCGCGTGGTGCAGGACGCAACTCGCCGCGTGGGCAACGAGCGCACGGCATGGCAAGGCTGCGAGCGCAAGCGCATGTCCTACGACATCCTCGCCGAGCGCACGCTCAAGGTGCAACCAGTTGAAGGAATCCCGGCGGGATCAGAAGCAGACGGACGAGTTCGCCGCCCGGCAATTGCTCTATAAACGCTAACCGTAAAAGCGGCACACATCATGAAAACAGCAGCAATCTCGAACCCGGCCAACGTCAATTCCGCCACCGCTTCCAGTGCGAAGCAATCCGGCGATGCGTCCGGCCTGCCGTTCAGCGAGCTCCTGTCGCGTGAAGTCGCCGATCGCGGCGCGGTCAACGAAGCAGCCATGCCGGCCACCCGCGAAAGCCGCCCCGCCGCGGCCACGCCGCAATCTGCCCGGCCCGCAGCAAAGTCGGACAAAGCCGATTCCGCCGACACGGACACCGCCGCCGTCGCCGAATCCGGCGCTACCGCAGCAAGCGAGGACGCCGCTGTGGCAGCACAAGCAAGACCAAGCCTGCCACCGACGACGCAGAGGAAACCGAGGAGGCCGCATTGGCAGCCGCATCCGAGGAACTGCTCGCCCTGGTTGCCAACCTGAATCAGCCACGCGCCGCTGCGGCCGAGACAAGCACGCAAACACCGGCATCCGACGATGCCGCTGCGGCTGCGACTGCGGCTGCCGCTGCCGCTGCGGCTGCAGCAACGACCGTCATTCAGGCCGCCGATGAGATGCCCGTTTCCGCCGACGCGCAGGCTGCACAGGCTGCCGTGGCCGCGCAGGGAGCGGTGATCGATACCGCACCGGCCGATGCCAAACAGCTTGCCGCCGCCCTTGCCAATGCGCCCGCGCGCGCTCGGCACGAAATCAGCCAAAACGAATCCAGCCGCCGTGACGGAGCTGAAATCCTCCGGCAAGCAACAGCGACCGGATGCCTCGGCAAGAGCTGCGGCACAGACGCAAGCGGGATTCGACGCAGCACTTGCGCAAGGCAAGGAGGCCAAGGCCGCGCCGGAAATGAACGCAGGACAGACGCAAGCGGGCCTTGTGGAAATGACGCCGTCGGCTCAGACGTCACAGGCAGCACAGAACGCACCGGAATTTCACATCCCCAGGACGACGACACCGGACCTGCAAGCCGTGGCTGCAGCCGTCAATGGCACCGCGCAATCCCTCGTCGCACAATCCCCCGCAGCGCTCGATCAGGTGCAAGCCGCGAGCGGCCAACTGCCGGAAACCCTCGCGCCGCGCGTCGGCACACCAGGCTGGGATCAGGCCTTGGGGCAAAAGGTCGTCTGGATGGTTGCAGGCGCACAGCAAAGCGCATCGCTGACGCTCAATCCGCCCGACCTCGGCCCCTTGCAAGTCGTGCTGAACGTCTCCAACAACCAGGCCACCGCCAGCTTCACCGCCGCGCAGCCGGAAGTACGGCAAGCGCTTGAATCAGCCATGCCGAAGCTGCGCGAAATGCTGGGCGACGCCGGCATCCAGCTCGGCCAGGCCAGCGTCAGCGCAGGCATGCCGGACCACCAGCAGCAGGCATTCGGTTCGCAGCAGCAGCCGTCGTCGCGTCATTCCGCGCAAACGAACGACGACACCGACACACCGGCACGTGTCGTCCGCGGCCAGACCATCAAGGGCGGACAAGGGCTGGTCGATACGTTCGCCTGACCGCACTCGTCTTCCATTTTTCTGTTGCACGTTCGGCCTTTCCCTCTGGTCCGACGCCTTTTCCCCTATCCGTAATATTGCCTTTCGGTAATAATTGAATACGCGCCGACTACGCGCACGAACGCTCCGCATCGAGACAACGCATGCGGCGTGCAGCGCGGCCTCAGGATGCGCGGATATGCACTGTCTTATCCCTTCTTTTCGGCGCATCCCGAGCGAGGCTTTTTTTTCATAATGGCTGGAAGCTCATGCAATACAGCCGTATACGAGAACAACCCGAGGACAATCATGGCAACCGCACCCAAAGCAGCAAACAAAAATCTGAAAGCGGTTCCTGCGGCGGATGCGTCTGCTGCCCAACCGGCGAACTCCATGAAAATGATCCTGATCGTAGTGGGCGCAATCCTGCTGACGCTCGCTGCTGCCGGCGGCGCGTGGTTCTTCCTCGGCGCGAACCAGAACAATGCACCCGGATCGCCCTCCACTGCGCCGCGCGCGGTGGACAACAAGCCGCCGGTGTTCATGACGATGGAAACGTTCACCGTCAACCTGCAGACGGAAGACATGGCGCAATTCCTGCAGATCGGCATGACCATGCAGGTGGCGGACCAGGCGACCGCCGACCTGATCAAACTGAACATGCCGCAGGTGCGCAATCGCCTGCTGCTCCTGCTGTCCAGCAAGAAGGCTTCGGAGATTCTCACCATTGACGGCAAGAAAAAACTCGCCGCCGACATCATCGAGCAAGCGAAGCAGCCTTTCTCGCCGCAGGGAGCGAAGCCGGAAGTCACCGACGTGTTCTTCACCTCGTTCGTCGTTCAGTAACAGCCATGGCAGAGAATTTTCTCTCACAGGAAGAAGTCGATGCCCTCTTGAAGGGCGTGACCGGCGACCAGGACGATCTGCAGGTCCAGGAAGATCCGTCCGGCATTCGCCCGTACAACCTTGCGACGCAAGAGCGCATCGTGCGCGGCCGGATGCCGACGCTCGAAATCATCAACGAGCGTTTTGCGCGCCTGTTCCGCATCAGCCTGTTCAATTTCCTGCATCGCACCGCCGAAGTATCGATCGGCCCGGTGCGCGTGTCCAAGTACAGCGAATTCATCCGCAACCTGGTGGTGCCGACCAACCTGAACCTGGTCCACATGAAGCCCTTGCGCGGCACATCGCTGATGGTATTCGACCCGAACCTCGTGTTCCTGCTGGTCGACAACATGTTCGGTGGCGACGGCCGGTTCCACACCCGGGTCGAGGGCCGCGACTTCACGCTGACCGAGCAGCGCATCATCCAGCGCATTCTGAATATCGTGTTCGAAACTACGCAAGTCGTGGGGCCGGCCTACCCGATCCAGTTCGACATCATCCGATATGTTCGAACTGGACGGGTAGCGGATCCAGCGCTTGCTGCGTCAGCGTGGGGGGGGGGGGGGGGGGGGGGGGGGGGGGGGGGGGGGGGGGGGGGGGGGGGGGGGGGGGGGGGGGGGGGGGCGAACACGTTCGAATGCGCTGGATGATGCGCTGCTCGGTCAGCGTGAAGTCGCGGCCCTCGACCCGGGTGTGGAACCGGCCGTCGCCACCGAACATGTTGTCGACCAGCAGGAACACGAGGTTCGGGTCGAATACCATCAGCGATGTGCCGCGCAAGGGCTTCATGTGGACCAGGTTCAGGTTGGTCGGCACCACCAGGTTGCGGATGAATTCGCTGTACTTGGACACGCGCACCGGGCCGATCGATACTTCGGCGGTGCGATGCAGGAAATTGAACAGGCTGATGCGGAACAGGCGCGCAAAACGCTCGTTGATGATTTCGAGCGTCGGCATCCGGCCGCGCACGATGCGCTCTTGCGTCGCAAGGTTGTACGGGCGAATGCCGGACGGATCTTCCTGGACCTGCAGATCGTCCTGGTCGCCGGTCACGCCCTTCAAGAGGGCATCGACTTCTTCCTGTGAGAGAAAATTCTCTGCCATGGCTGTTACTGAACGACGAACGAGGTGAAGAACACGTCGGTGACTTCCGGCTTCGCTCCCTGCGGCGAGAAAGGCTGCTTCGCTTGCTCGATGATGTCGGCGGCGAGTTTTTTCTTGCCGTCAATGGTGAGAATCTCCGAAGCCTTCTTGCTGGACAGCAGGAGCAGCAGGCGATTGCGCACCTGCGGCATGTTCAGTTTGATCAGGTCGGCGGTCGCCTGGTCCGCCACCTGCATGGTCATGCCGATCTGCAGGAATTGCGCCATGTCTTCCGTCTGCAGGTTGACGGTGAACGTTTCCATCGTCATGAACACCGGCGGCTTGTTGTCCACCGCGCGCGGCGCAGTGGAGGGCGATCCGGGTGCATTGTTCTGGTTCGCGCCGAGGAAGAACCACGCGCCGCCGGCAGCAGCGAGCGTCAGCAGGATTGCGCCCACTACGATCAGGATCATTTTCATGGAGTTCGCCGGTTGGGCAGCAGACGCATCCGCCGCAGGAACCGCTTTCAGATTTTTGTTTGCTGCTTTGGGTGCGGTTGCCATGATTGTCCTCGGGTTGTTCTCGTATACGGCTGTATTGCATGAGCTTCCAGCCATTATGAAAAAAAAGCCTCGCTCGGGATGCGCCGAAAAGAAGGGATAAGACAGTGCATATCCGCGCATCCTGAGGCCGCGCTGCACGCCGCATGCGTTGTCTCGATGCGGAGCGTTCGTGCGCGTAGTCGGCGCGTATTCAATTATTACCGAAAGGCAATATTACGGATAGGGGAAAAGGCGTCGGACCAGAGGGAAAGGCCGAACGTGCAACAGAAAAATGGAAGACGAGTGCGGTCAGGCGAACGTATCGACCAGCCCTTGTCCGCCCTTGATGGTCTGGCCGCGGACGACACGTGCCGGTGTGTCGGTGTCGTCGTTCGTTTGCGCGGAATGACGCGACGACGGCTGCTGCTGCGAACCGAATGCCTGCTGCTGGTGGTCCGGCATGCCTGCGCTGACGCTGGCCTGGCCGAGCTGGATGCCGGCGTCGCCCAGCATTTCGCGCAGCTTCGGCATGGCTGATTCAAGCGCTTGCCGTACTTCCGGCTGCGCGGCGGTGAAGCTGGCGGTGGCCTGGTTGTTGGAGACGTTCAGCACGACTTGCAAGGGGCCGAGGTCGGGCGGATTGAGCGTCAGCGATGCGCTTTGCTGTGCGCCTGCAACCATCCAGACGACCTTTTGCCCCAAGGCCTGATCCCAGCCTGGTGTGCCGACGCGCGGCGCGAGGGTTTCCGGCAGTTGGCCGCTCGCGGCTTGCACCTGATCGAGCGCTGCGGGGGATTGTGCGACGAGGGATTGCGCGGTGCCATTGACGGCTGCAGCCACGGCTTGCAGGTCCGGTGTCGTCGTCCTGGGGATGTGAAATTCCGGTGCGTTCTGTGCTGCCTGTGACGTCTGAGCCGACGGCGTCATTTCCACAAGGCCCGCTTGCGTCTGTCCTGCGTTCATTTCCGGCGCGGCCTTGGCCTCCTTGCCTTGCGCAAGTGCTGCGTCGAATCCCGCTTGCGTCTGTGCCGCAGCTCTTGCCGAGGCATCCGGTCGCTGTTGCTTGCCGGAGGATTTCAGCTCCGTCACGGCGGCTGGATTCGTTTTGGCTGATTTCGTGCCGAGCGCGCGCGGCGCATTGGCAAGGGCGGCGGCAAGCTGTTTGGCATCGGCCGGTGCGGTATCGATCACCGCTCCCTGCGCGGCCACGGCAGCCTGTGCAGCCTGCGCGTCGGCGGAAACGGGCATCTCATCGGCGGCCTGAATGACGGTCGTTGCTGCAGCCGCAGCGGCAGCGGCAGCCGCAGTCGCAGCCGCAGCGGCATCGTCGGATGCCGGTGTTTGCGTGCTTGTCTCGGCCGCAGCGGCGCGTGGCTGATTCAGGTTGGCAACCAGGGCGAGCAGTTCCTCGGATGCGGCTGCCAATGCGGCCTCCTCGGTTTCCTCTGCGTCGTCGGTGGCAGGCTTGGTCTTGCCTTGTGCTGCCACAGCGGCGTCCTCGCTTGCTGCGGTAGCGCCGGATTCGGCGACGGCGGCGGTGTCCGTGTCGGCGGAATCGGCTTTGTCCGACTTTGCTGCGGGCCGGGCAGATTGCGGCGTGGCCGCGGCGGGGCGGCTTTCGCGGTGGCCGGCATGGCTGCTTCGTTGACCGCGCCGCGATCGGCGACTTCACGCGACAGGAGCTCGCTGAACGGCAGGCCGGACGCATCGCCGGATTGCTTCGCACTGGAAGCGGTGGCGGAATTGACGTTGGCCGGGTTCGAGATTGCTGCTGTTTTCATGATGTGTGCCGCTTTTACGGTTAGCGTTTATAGAGCAATTGCCGGGCGGCGAACTCGTCCGTCTGCTTCTGATCCCGCCGGGATTCCTTCAACTGTTGCACCTTGAGCGTGCGCTCGGCGAGGATGTCGTAGGACATGCGCTTGCGCTCGCAGCCTTGCCATGCCGTGCGCTCGTTGCCCACGCGGCGAGTTGCGTCCTGCACCACGCGCTGCTGCCCCTTGATCGCTTCATCGAGCTTGTCCAGGAACTGTTGAAAGTTGCGATAGCCGGAGGCGCTGACACCCGCCGACAGCTTGACCTGAAAGCGCAATACGTAGTCTTCACGATACTGCATGAGCATCGCCAGCTTCTGCTCCGCATCTTCGGTGGCGCGGACTG